>NZ_BAFN01000003.1 GCF_000949635.1 Candidatus Brocadia sinica JPN1 | reverse complement strand
TCTTTGCACGTCTTTGTCCTGGCTGGGTGGCGTGAAAAACTGTTCAAGTCTGCAATACAACCTTTTTTTGAGCCTGAGAAAGCATGCCGGGTTTACCTGGTTCTTTTTCTCCGATAACCGGATGGCATCCTTAAGCAACCGGGAGAGTTTTCTCCTGAAACCTTTCCACGGGACAGAACGGTTGTAGGTGTCTACTTTCATGAGTTCCGTGAAGAGGTGATAGAAACACCGCTGCTTTGCCAGGGTGCTTAGGAATTGTCAGGAAATAACATTTACAATTAAGGGCAAATTGTATAATTCCATTCGCCATGAAAATCATGCCGCTTAAGATTTATACTTGCCATCTCTTGATCGCTAATCTTTACCTTTGTCGGATACCTTGATTTGTCTAATTTGGCATACACCTTAAGCCCTTTTTGAGTCGTTGTCGAACTAATTAATTGTACGATCACTTCGTGATCGATTAATGGACGTCCTCGCCAATTCATGCTTATATGCGAAAAAAGACGGCGCTCTATCTTATTCCATTTGCTTGTACCAGGTGGAAAGTGGCATACTGTTATAGATAATCCCGCATCTCCAGCAAAGCGTTGAAGCTCATATTTCCACAATCGCGCCCGATAACCATTGCTGCCACCACAATCAGCACAGATCAATAACTCTTTTGCATTCTGGTATTCCCGATATCCCATTGATTGCCACCATCGACGTAGACTCTCAACAGCAAAACTTGCAGTGTCATGGTCACAACCAACATTAACCCATCCAATATTTCGTCCAATATCATAAATGCCATAGGGAAGCGCTTTGCCAACCTCTGCGTTGATAAAATCATAAGTATTCACTTCTTCTGATTGCCCTTTCGGCTGCCACTCCCGCCCATTGTTTTTATATCGACCTACCAATTCCTTCTTTTTTGCATCAACGGATACTATCGGCGATCCCTTATATAAATATTCTTTCACCTTTTCATTAATGTAGGTAAATTGTGCGTCGCGATCTTCGTGGCTGCCGCCTTCCAGTTTCTTTACATTCGACTGAAGACTGTATCCTGCCTCATGCAATAACTCACTTACTACTTGATAACTTATCTTATATCCCTTCTCTGCAAGCGCCCTCGCCAACTGGCGTACGCTCTTACATGTCCATCGCAGGGGAGACATAGGATCGCCACGTGTTACAGGGTCAACCAGCGATTCTAAATCCTCTATCAATTTCGGATTCTTCTCTCGAAGTTTTTTCCTACCTCCCCCAGGCTTGCGTATTCGCTCTGCCTCTGCCTCTGCCTCTGCCTCCTTAATTCGCCCCTCCTTTAGTTCGCCAAGTCCTTTATAGATTGTCGGTCGAGATACTTTCGCCACCCTTGCTATTACCGCTATCCCTCTATGGCCTATTGCCTGACTTTCAGCAGCCAAGAGTATTCTCCGTTGTCTCTCATTCAAATGAGGTAGTATAGTCGATAATTTCTTCTTAAGATTTTTTCTTCCATACTGTAAACAATATCATAATTACCTCATTATGTAAATGTTATTTACTGACAATCCCTTAGTTAAAAAGTAAAGTTTGAAATTATTAATTCTATTGCCCGCCTTCTATGTTTAGCAAAACCTGAAATGTTACGCTGTGTGTGAACTTGTCGGACATTCCATCCGGCAAAAATACTTTTTGCCTCTTTGCATAAAGCATAAGATAGAACAAACTTCACCCTTCTTTTATCAAGTATTTTTAATGTATTTTGCAAGCGTTCGATATCTTCTAGTCCAAATGTTTGTGGACCATATTGCCGAAAAATCCGACGATTTTTAACAGCATAAGGAGGGTCTAAATAAACAAAATCACCCTTCCTAGCCTCATTAAATAAAATTATTTGAAAGTCTTCATTCAGTAATTTAGCATTTTTTAGTGTGCGAGAATAGTTATAAAAATCAGATAAAGAAGGAATATCACCTGTACCTGATGCCGAAATGCCGAAAAAGGGACGTTGAACTGCCCATTTTCGTTTGTTCGATATAAACCATTAAAGCAAAATCTATTAAGAAAAATAAAACGTGCTGCTCGTTCCATAAGATTCATTTTTTTGATTTCTTGTTCCCTAATTTTATAGTAGTTATTTTGACCACGGGGTAAATGCTCTAAATTATTGTATACAGCTTTGGGATGATCTCTTACGGCAATAAAAGTTTCTACTAATTCACAATTTATATCACTAAGAATAGCTGATGGTGGATGTAATTTAAAAAAAATGCTGCAGAACCCATAAATGGTTCAATATACCTTTGGTAGCCTTTTCCCCAGTAAGGTAAAAGTCATGATATTAATTTTTGCTTACTCCCTGCCCATCGAAGAAAAGGTTTTTTAATTTCCCCTATCATTTTAAATATTTTCTAGTCGTTATCGCCTGAATGAAAAATCCATGTCGAATGAACTGCAAAAAACTACTTGTTACATTAGAGGTTATCATTCTTTTGGTTTGAAAACAAAGTATAGATTACTCCAAAAATTCTTTCAATCTTATTTTAGTCCAAGCAAAAACGTGGCGATGGAGCTATCGCCATGCGTAAGTGAAAGGAAGCATGGCAAGACAAATTCGATCAATTGGCTTTCAAGGTTAAGGCACTATGGAGGTTACTATTTACTGCATTCTTTTATTTTCTAAATTGTAGATGTTTAAAGAATGCACTAAATGAGGAAGAAAAGGAATGCGTGCAATGGACGATTATTTATTATCTCCCTATTTGACTTCAATAAAAATAATTGCTAGAATTCCATACGCTATATAACTGTATTTAAAGTTGTTGTTATCAAAGCATAAATTGAGGCACGAAGTAGAAGAAATATAATGAATTGAATTAGGGGAAAGAAGAGACACGAGAGCCTCTAACCTCAGACCTCCAACCTCGAAGTGTTTAGTGACAAAAATATTACCATGGTTAACTATTGCTGAAATCTTATAATTGGATACATGATCAATGAATACATCCAAAGATAAATCCATTTCGCTATTTCAGGACTTGATTGAACTCATGCGGAAGTTACGCAGTAAGGATGGTTGCCCGTGGGATAAAGAACAGAGCCATGCGTCTTTAAAACCGCATCTGGTAGAGGAGACGTACGAGGTAATCGATGCAATAGATTCCGGAGATCCCGATAAACTGAAGGAAGAACTGGCAGACCTCTTTTTCCACATAATCTTTCACTGCCAGATTGCAAAGGAAAAAGGAGAATTTGATATCGATGGTGTAATCGCACTGTGCCTTGATAAGATGACGCGTCGCCATCCACACGTCTTTGGAGATGCTACAGCAGCTACCCCCGAAGAAGTACTCCATCAGTGGGAACAGATCAAAAAACAGGAGAAAGGCTATGAGGAAAGAAAGTTTATTGTGGATGGCTTACCCAAACATCTCCCGGCGCTCCAGAAGGCACAAAAGCTGCAAAAGAAGGTGGCAAAGGTTGGTTTTGACTGGCCGGATATTACGGGTGTGATGGCCAAGGTAGACGAAGAGCTGGCAGAGGTCAAAGAGGCAATCCGGGAAAATAAACCTGAAAATATTGCAGAAGAGGTTGGAGATCTCTTGTTTTCCATTGTCAATCTCTCCCGCTTCCTCAATCTGGACACGGAAAACGTCCTCCACAAGACCATCTATAAATTTGTCGATCGTTTCAAAAGAGTCGAGACGGAACTTGCGGCAATGGGAAAAGACATTGAGAAATGTAGCTTAGAAGAGATGGATGCCGTCTGGAATAAGGTAAAAATAAATCAGAAGCAAGAAATTGGGATTCAGAAGCCGGAATAAAAAACAGGGAAACGTATCCGTATTCTTACTTTTGATGCTGGGTGCTGATAGGCGCTGATAGCTGACGGCTCCGATCTCAATAAAAATTAATGATATTTGAAAGAATCTTTAAACTAAGAGAAAACCATACCAACCTTCGAACGGAAGTTTTAGCTGGCACCACAACCTTCCTGACAATGTCGTATATCATCTTTGTCCAGCCTGCCGTACTTTCCACTTGCGGAATGGATTTTGGATCGGTGATGGTGGCCACATGCATTGCCAGCGCCATAGCCTGCATCTTCATGGCCTTTCTGGCCAACTATCCTATCGCCTTAGCGCCTGCTATGGGACATAATTTTTACTTTGCCTTTACCGTGTGTGGTCCTGTCGTGACCGGTGGTATGGGTTATCCATGGCAGGTTGCCCTGGGTGCAAATTTAATATCGGGCACATTGTTTTTTCTCTTATCATTTTTTGGGTTGCGCGAGTTACTGGTATCTATTATACCCGATTCATTGAAGAATGCAATTGCGGTGGGGATTGGGCTCTTAATTGCACTCGTGGGGTTTGAATACGGCGGGGTAATTGTGGATACACCAGGCGCTTTGGTTGGTCTGGGCAATCCCAAGTATCCTGAGGTATGGGTGTCTCTCTTTGGCATGATGGTTATGGGAGTAATGATTGCCCTGAAAATAAAAGGTGCTATTCTTTACGGGATTATTGCAACAGCGCTTGCGAGTATTCCGCTAGGGATGGTTCAATATCAGGGTGTTACCAGTATGCCTCCCTCGATTGATCCAACGTTGCTGAAATGCGACCCTGTAAAGATATTTACCGAACCAGGGTTTATTTCAGTTATATTTGTCTTATTATTCCTGGACGTCTTTGATACCATAGGCACCGTAGTGGGAATTGGCGAACAAGGGGGATTTTATAAGAACGGCAAAATCCCCCGGGTAAAACAAATCCTGCTATCGGATGCGCTTGGTACAGTAGGTGGCGCTCTTTTAGGGACTTCCACCATTACCAGTTACATCGAAAGTTCTGCAGGGATTCAGGCAGGCGGCAGAACAGGTTTATCGAACATCATTACGGCTTGCCTGTTCCTTTTATCCTTATTTTTTTATCCCCTCATAAAAATGATCGGGGGAGGTTATCAAACTTCCAATGGAGCCCATCTCTACCCCATTATTGCGCCGGCCCTGATAATTGTTGGAAGTATGATGATCTTTAATGTGCGGAAAATAAGGTGGGATGACCCTACTGAATCACTGCCCTCCTTTTTGACCCTTTCCATCATGCCTTTTTCCCTGAGTATTACAGAAGGTTTGTCCTTTGGGTTCATTTCCTATTCCCTTTTGAAGCTCATTACCGGCAGATTCCGTGGGTTACATTGGGCATTTCATCTGGTCTCTGTGGCTTTTCTTGTCAGATACATTTTTTTGAAAATGTAGGGCACGCAATGAGAAAGGTATATTGGTAATGGATAATCCATCGGACATGTCCGATGGTATTCGATAGATATCCTTTGAACATTTTATATTTGTCGTTATAATAAAATGCGTCTTGTGGTTTTTAAATTAAGGAAATCTGTATGAACAAATTTATGACACACAGTGGAAAGATCGCACGTCATATTATACAAAAGGTCCTACTCCAGAATCGATATGAACTGCTTGAACCTGAGGCCAAGGAATTCATTGAGGCATTTGGAATAAGCACTACAAGGTATGTAGTTACAGTTTCCCCTGCAGATGCAATTCAGGCGGCAAAATCTGTTGGATATCCTGTTGTTCTCAAGATTGTTTCACCTGATATCAGCCATAAAACCGATGTCGGTGGTGTCAAGCTTGGTATAAAGGATGACGAAGGTGTTAAGGTTGCATACGACGAGATTATACGAAACGTAAAAAAGAGACAGCCGGATGCACGGATTGATGGAATTCTTGTTCAGGAAATGGCAACACCTTCCACAGAAGTTATTGTGGGAGGGCTTCGGGACCCTCAATTTGGCCCGGCTGTGATGTTCGGGTTGGGCGGTATCTTCGTTGAGGTTTTTAAAGACGTTTCTTTCCGCATCGCCCCGGTGGATGAATATGAGGCGTTGGATATGATTCATGGCATAAAAGGGGCAAAGGTTTTAAAGGGTTTTAGGAACGCAGAAGCGGCGGACATTCCTGCATTGGCACAAATTATTGTACAGGTATCAGACATCATGATTTCCCTGGAAGAAATTAAGGAGATAGACCTGAACCCTGTCCTTGTTTATCCGAAAGGTTTAAAGGCCGTGGATGCAAGGATTATTTTACGTCAATTGTAAAAGAGAGAAACGTAGGGTGGGGTGAAGCATACCCTACAAAAATGAAAACAGGTTTTACTTTTTATCCGTTCTGCAAGACAAAGGTTTTTGAAAATAGAGATTTTCCAGATACATGGATAAATAAAAATTCTTTCATCAATTAATGGAGTTTATACTTAGGTGAAACTGAAAGACACTGCATTTACGGTAAGGGCTGAACGCGCCGTTCTTTTTCGGGTTATGCTGTCCGGAGACCATAGTGAGGATGAAGCGCCACTGGAAGAACTTCGGCGATTAGCGAAGACTGCTGGTGCAAACGTTGTCCATTCGGTAGTTCAAAAAAGACCAAATATCGACCCCGTATATTATGTCGGGAAGGGAAAAGCAGCCGAATTATCCCGGATTTCAAAGGAGCTGGATGCCGATGTGTTTATTTGCGATGACGATCTTACTCCGGCGCAGGTCAGAAATCTTGAAAAGGTCATCGAAAAGAAGGTAATTGACAGGAGTGAATTAATCCTGGACATATTTGCTACCCGCGCAAAGACATTTCAGGCAAAACTTCAGGTAGAATTGGCTCAATTAGAGTATACACGACCCCGCTTAAAGAGGATGTGGACGCACCTTTCCAGGATTGAGGGTGGTATTGGAACAAGGGGGCCTGGTGAAAAACAATTGGAAGTCGATAAACGCATTGTGTCAAGAAAGATCCATGACCTGAGAAAAAAGTTACATGAAATTGAAAAGCGACAGGAACGGCTGGTCGCCTCGCGGAAGGAATTTTTCACGGTGTCCATTGTGGGATACACCAATGCCGGGAAATCGACGTTAATGAATGTCCTGACGGAGATAGATACCTTTGTAGAAGACAAACTCTTCGCAACGCTTGATACAAAAACAAGTATCTGTAAATTAGAAAACGGGAGAAAGATACTGGTGAGCGATACGGTGGGTTTTATCCAGAAGTTGCCCCACCACCTGGTTTCTTCCTTTAAAGCAACACTTGAGGAAGCCCGCCACGCCGATCTCCTGCTTCATGTTGCAGACATAAGTTCCCCCCTTATCCAGAGACAAGTCGAGGCGGTGAATGTCGTGTTGAAGGAGTTAGGATGCGATAAGAAACCGACGATCATAGTATTGAATAAAGTAGATGCCATAAAAGACGAGTCTCTTATTCCTTTGCTTCAGAGTTATTACAGGGATTGCATTATGATCTCCGCAAAAACACACCTGGGTATAGAAGAACTGAAACGAAAGATCGGTGAGATACTGGAAAAAAATTTTATGGATATAGAGATTACCTGCAGTCCGGGCAATGGAAGATTAATTGCATATCTCCATGAGCATGCGCATGTTTTAAGTAGCCGTTTTGAAGAACACCGGGTAACATTCCGACTGCTTATAGAGGATAAGCTCATGCAGAAATTACGTATGCTGGATGATACTATTCAGATGAAAGAAACCACCGGTTCCAATTGAATCTTTTGTAATTGCTTTACAGGAGAAAGTATTCCCAGAATTTTTCCAATTGACAGCATTTGCAACAATGATACAATACCGCAAGATGCAGCCGTATAGTAGATTATTGCATAGATCCTTAATGAATAAACTCTCTACTTAGAGCCAGACGTAAAATCAATTTTAGTATCCTTGATTTTGAAATTTTTTAGATAAATTCTTGGGCATCTGCTATTCGTTCTGAAGTTAGAGGTTATATTCATGACCAAATGCTTGACTCATGGCTTAACCCAGTCCCTCCTCGCCTTGTATCTTTTCCTGCTTAGTTGCATTTCTTTTCATTCTTCCGAAATTTTTGCCGAAGATATCAGTACATCACGGATTGAGACGAAGAAAACAACCCAATCAACTGAGATCCTATCCAATGACAAAGAAAAACATAGCCGGAATATGAAAGTTGCTTTGGCAGAAGGAATTTCAACCAAGGCCATCTGGTTTGGTTTTGAGCAGGAAGTAACAATTGCAACAAGACATGAAACCCCGGTAGGCAAGGCGCCGAGCATCGTTACGGTAATCACGGCCAAGGAAATTAAGCATTTAGGATACCGCACCTTTGTGGAAATCCTGAGGACAGTACCCGGATTTGAAATTTTAAAAAAGGGCGACCTGGGGGAGGTATTTCCCGCTGTAAGGGGTTTTGCAGGTTCGGAGAAAGTAAGGGTGATGCTCAACGGGCATCTGGTAAATAGCCCCCGCACTGGTAGCGCCTTTCAGCAGTTTGACGATTTCCCTGTGGAAAACATAGAGAGAATAGAAATTATCCGGGGGCCAGGTTCTGCCGTATATGGTGAAAATGCCTTTTTGGCGGTTATTAATATTATCACGTTCGATGCAAAGGATATTGACGGCATAAAGGTGAGCGGTGGTTATGGGAGCTTTGATACCGAAGAGGGAAACATTGTATTTGGGAAGACGTACGGAAAAGTTGATATCTCCGGTATGGTCCGCTACAGGCATACCGACGGATTTGATGGCATTGTCGAGAGTGATATTGTAACACAGATTGATACGGCCCTTGCTTCCCTGGGTTTTCCTCCCTCTTCACAAGCCCAGGGAAGGGTGGAGGATTGGAGGGAAGAATACGACCTGAACCTGAAAGTTGTCTACAAGGGTTTCTACGTTGAGGGATTGTACATTAATAAAAATATGGGGCCTTTTATCGGACCTCAATTTGCCCTGGCTGACGAATCGAATATTGAACAGAACTATGTGTTCGGTGAAGCTGGATATAGAAATACCTTTGATGAGAAATTTACGATAAGACCGAGGCTCTATTATGACCAGTTTGACAGGAACTCTTACATTGAGGCATTGCCAGAGAACGCACATGTGCCTCTAGACACAGATGGAGACGGTGTAATTGACAAAATCAATACGTATCCCGATGGGCTTATTGGTAACGCTTATATAAAAGAAAGGGTTGTTGGCACGGAGGTTCCTTTTGATTATAAAATATTCGATGGGAATATCATTACCCTAGGATTCGAATATCGTTTGATTGGTCAAACCAATCCACACTTTTTTACTACCTATAATCCCCGAACACTCGATCCCCTGGATAGCCTTCAGGACCAAGCTGACACATATCCCTTTATAAAAGAAGCCACGCGGAGAATATGGTCGGTTTATCTGCAGGATGCGTGGGATATTACGGATACCTTAAATCTTACCTTAGGGGTACGACATGATGAGTACAGCGATTTCGGCAATACTACCAGTCCACGAGCAGGCTTAACGGGGCATTCATGAAGAATGCATCACTGAAACTCCTTTATGGAGAGGCATTCCGGGCACCTGATTTTACAGAGATGTTTACGATCAACCAACCAGCTCTTATAGGGAATGAAGATCTAGATCCAGAAACTATCAAGACATACGAGATAGGGTTAAATTATCAGTTTAATAAATATGTTACCAGCGGCATTAATTATTTTTATAATGATATCGAAGACCTCATTAGCGCCCGTGTCTTACCAACCGCCCAGGGCGCCACGCACTTCGAGAATTTTGGAGATGCTCATGTCCAGGGTATCGAGATGGAGACAAAGGTGGACATAACAAAAGGACGTTTTTTGTTGGTTTGAGCTATCAGTTCTGACAGGGAGGCCAGACGAAACAGTGAAGTATTTTCTTGCTGGTTCAATCGTCCTCGATTGAACCAGCCGTAGGAGACCGCACGAATCGGCGTAGCCATACTTAGTTTAATATACAGGAATTTCAAACTTTTCGCTTCCCCTTAATCCCCCTCACTGAGGGGACAAACAACTCGTTCCCCCGCTGGCGAGGGGTAAGGGGTGGAATTTTGTCGTAAAAAGGTGTACGTGTAAGTAGCCGAAGGCCTGACTAATAAGGAAAAGGGGAAACGCAATGAACGTGCTGTTGATCTACCCTGAATTTCCGGATGCAGTATGGAGCTTCAAACACGCACTGAAATTCATATGCAAAAAGGCATATTCGCCACCGCTGGGTCTCCTGACTGTTGCAGCGATGCTTCCGGCAGGGTGGACAAAACGCCTGGTCGACCTCAATGTGACAAGGCGGGAATGCCGTTTTACACAGCAGTCTCTATCAACCTTGCCGATGACGGGCAATTGATGGACATGATGGTCGAAGCGGGTTTCGATCAGGTTTTCATCGGAATTGAGACATCGGATGAGGGAAGTTTGACCGAATGCGGCAAAAAGCAGAACAAGAGCCGCAACCTAGTTGAAGACGTGAAACGTATCCAGCGAGCCGGATTGCATGTGCAGGGGGGCTTTATCGTTGGTTTTGACAATGATACGCCCTCCATCTTCAGGCAGCAAATTGATTTTATCCAGAAAAGCGGGATTGTGATGGCGAATGTTGCTATACTTCAAGCGCCAACCGGATTAAGGCTCTATGAACGCCTGAAACGAGAGGGCCGCCTGCTTGGTCAAATGTTGTTTGATGTTGCATACGGCTCGACAAACTTTGTCCCTGCCATGAACCTTGTTGCCTTGCGGGAAGGATATATAGTTTGAAATTGAGGATTATTTTTTATGACTAACTGGACAAGAAAACGGTTTGTTTTAGAGTCTCTTATCCCAACTATTTTACTTCTTAGCCTCATTTCTTTCCATTCATCAGAAACTTTTGCCAAAGGCGCAGACCCGCCCTTGACTCAGATCGAGGATACTCCTCCGACTTCCATCAAGGAAACAGCCCGACCAGATCAGGCCATACCAGGCAGAGAGGAGAAACAAACCGACGATATGGAAACTGCCCTGTCAGAAGAATTCTCCACCGAAGCCATCTGGTTTGGTTATGGGGAAGGAGTAACCATTGCTACAAGACACAAAACCCCGCTTAACAAGGCGCCGAGTGTCGTTACGGTAATTACTGCCGGGGAGATTAAGAATTTAGGGTATCGTACTTTTATTGAAATACTCAGAACCGTACCGGGGTTTGAGATCCTGAAGGAGGCTGGTACCGGAGTTGTTGAACCTGCCGTTCGTGGTATTGCAAGTGCAAGCAAAGTAAAGGTAATGCTCAATGGACATACAGTAAACACAACCCTTACCGGTTCAGCCTTCGGCAGATTTGATGATTTCCCGGTAGAAAATATCAAGAAGCTGGAAATCATTCGGGGGCCAGGTTCTGCCATGTACGGCGAAAATGCATTTACAGCGGTTATCAATATTATTACGAAGGACGCAGCAGATATTGATGGTGTGAAGGTAAGCAGTGGTTACGGGAGTTTTGATACGTACGAGGAAAATGTCGTGTTTGGCGAGAAGGTTGGAAAGGTTGAATTCTCCGGCATGGCCCACTACCGGCAGACCACGGGCTTTGATGGTGAGGTTGAAAGTGATTTTCAAACAATGCTTGATAGCGCTTTTGGGTCTAACGCATCATTGGCGCCAGGTCGTGTGCATGACGGGAGACAGGAATATGACCTGAACCTGAAAATTGCTTATGAGGATCTATGGCTTCAGGGATGGTACAGCAACAAAAACCGCGACCCTTTTATTGGGGGAAGTCTTGCATTAAATGATGAATCTGATATTGAAAATAACTATGTATTCGGGGAGATAGGGTATAAAAAGACCTTTGAGGAAAGATTTACCTTAAAACCAAGGATTTATTACGATCAGTTTGACAGCAACAGTTACTTTGAAGTATTACCGGAAGGCACAGTTTTGCCTGCTGATACCGACGGAAATGGGATTCCGGAATTTGTCGTTTTTCCTGATGGGGTAATTAATGTTGTCAAGGGAATTGAAAGGATTGCAGGCACAGAGATCCCTTTTGATTACCAATTGTTTGATGGAAATACCCTTACCCTGGGTTTGGAATATCGGTTGATCAATCAATCCAATAACCGCTTTTTAAGCAATATGGACCCGGTCACAGGTGCGCCGCTCACTTCTGTCAGGGATTTTTCAGATTCAGCCCCCTTTCTTGAAGATGCCACACGAAGGATCGTCTCAGTTTATTTTCAGGATGTATGGGATATTACAGATACCTTGAATCTTACCATTGGAGTGAGACATGACCGATACAGTGATTTTGGTGATGCAACCAGTCCACGGACCGGTTTAACGTGGGCATTTATGAAAGATGCATCAGTGAAGTTTCTCTACGGAGAAGCATTCCGGGCGCCGAGTTTTTACGAGATGTTTAGGACCGGAAGTGGAAACAGAAAGCTGGATCCGGAAACTATCACGACATATGAGGTCGAATTAAGGTACAAATTTAACAAATACGTTACCAGTAGTGTTGGGTATTTTTACAATGATATCGACGATCTTATTTTCCTGAAACGCAGTCAGGATGCACCCGTTTACGAAAACCTTACGGATGCCCATGTGCAAGGTATTGAAATGGAGACCCGTGTGGATATCATCAAAGATAATTACGTCTTTATGAATTATACCTTTCAAAATCCCGAAGATGATGATGGGAACAATATGCCATTTGTTGCGCAACACAAGGGAAACTTCGGTGTAAATGTACACTACTGGAAATATATTAATACCAATCTGAGCGCCTTTGTCAGCGGGAAACGTTCCAGGGTCGATGATGACACAAGAGAAGACTTACCGGCTTATGCACTTTTCAATCTTTCCGTCATTGGAAAAGAATTCTTCAAAACAATGGAAGTGCAGGGGACGGTATTTAATATTTTTGATAAAGATTATAGTGATCCGGGGGCTGTTTTTATACCAAAAGACTTGCCCCGGCCGGGAAGGACATTTTTTGTCGGGTTGAGTTACCAGTTCTAAATTTAATGTTGAAGGATTTCAAACAAAGATTTCCTCCCCCTTAATCCCCCTCACTGAGGGGGACAACCAATTATCCCCCGTTGGCGGGGGTAAAGGGGGTAGGCTGTCATTGCGAAAATGGCTATTTTAAGTAGCCGAAGGACTAATTTAATATTAAGGAATTTCAACACGGACATCCTTTCATCATGCTTCGGCTTTGCTCAGTGTGATGTGTTCCGAGGAGCCGGGGAACCTACGGCATTTCTGCCTTTCTTGCCGTTTTAAATCTGCTGATTGCAAAAAAGACGACTGATACAACAAACATACCGATGCTGATAATCTGGGCAACGGTAAACAGATTGAAGAATAATGGATTATCATCCCGGAGTGCTTCCATGCAGAATCGTATAACGGGATACAGTATCCCAAAGAGAAGCAGCACCTCCCCATCCCTTTTCCGGTACTGAAAGAAAGCGCTAAGAATAAAGAAAAGCGCAACATCAGAAAGAAATGAATACAATTGGGTGGGATGTATGGGCAGGGTATGTACATCGGAGAGGTGAACTAATCCGAGTTCGTATTGGTGAAGAAATGCGGGACTACCGTCTACCATGCCCGTTTTATCCAGCGTCCTTGGAAATTGAATTGCCCACGGAATATGCAGCGCTACCTTTCCAAAGCAACATCCGTTCAGGAAACATCCGATACGGCCGAAGCCGAGCCCCAGTGCAGCAGAAGGCATAAGGATATCAATGATCTTTAAAAAGGGCAGATGATGCTTCCTGACGTATACAAACAAGGTAACAATGCCGGCGAAAAGTCCCCCATAGTACACTAAACCGCCTTCGTAAATCTTAAAGATGCTAAAGAGATTGTTTTTGTAATCCTCAAAGAATTGAATAATAAAAAACAACCTTGCTCCAAAAATTCCTGCACAGACGAGATAAATTCCAAGATCTGTAATCTTATTGGCGTCTATACCTTCCTTCCTTGCCCTCCAGCGTGCGATGGTAATGGCTACTAAAAAGGCGACCATCAACATGAATCCGTACGAATAAATGGGTATATTTCTCTGGAAGAAGGGGAGGGGGATTTCGAATAAGATTCTTCTCATGGCTAGAGGGTTTTCATGAGTTTGTTGTTTCCGTCAACAAGAATAATCTTCGGTTTCCAGTTCCTTGCCTCTTTGTCTTCGACGAGGCAATAAGAAATGATGATAACCTTGTCACCCGGTTGTGCCCATCGTGCCGCAGCGCCGTTTAGACAGATAACACCGGAGTTACGCTCGCCTTCAATTATGTAAGTTTCCACCCGCGTTCCATTGTTAATATTGAGGACCTGTACCCGTTCGTAATGCAGGATGTCTACAGCTTCGAGAAGGACTTTATCTATCGTGATACTACCGTTATAATTGAGATTAGTTTCCGTTACCGTTGCGGCGTGGATTTTAGCTTTGCACATCTCCCGTAGCATTGGTTCTCCCAAGAGTTCGATTATCGAGAAATTTTATTTGGACGCGGATGGGCGCAGACTTCGTCGTGAGCGCTCAGTTGAACGATTATAAGGATGAAACACCTTTTCATCTTCAATTGCCATGTACAGATTTTATCGTAAAATAAGGTAAAATCAAGAGTAAATCCTCATTGTCCTTGTGGTGGGTAAAAACCCCTGACGCATACCTTAACCAGATCAACAATCTCCTCGTCCGCCAGTTTGCCCTTATAGCCCGGCATCTTCCTTTTACCATTGGCCACGGATATAATTAGTCTTGAATCAGATGCGTTATCCTGCCACTTGGTATTGGTAAAATTGGGGATTTTAAAGATAAGCCGACCGACAAAAGAACCCTTTCCGTTAGCCCTGTGGCACTTCCGGCATTCCTTGTCATATACCGTCCAGATACCACCTTTTTCTGACAAGGCTGTTTGTTTGGGATTGCATCCATAGGATAACAAGGCGCTAAAAACACAGATACCCATAAAGGAAGTAATTTTTTTCATCTTTCTCTCCTGTGATAGTTCTTTGTGTTTGTTTTCACTTAACTTCCCGAGTTTACCATAAAACAGCATATATTCAAGTCCCTTATCCTTTCTTGTGATAAATTTAACACAAAATTAATAGTTCCTTTACATTATCTTAATATGAAAAATGTATTATTTTGCAGGGATTGTATGAGTAGCTTCCACAGAGATTACCGATAAGGATATTCGCAGGCCTGTGCAGGAGAGAGAAACCCTCTATCTCTCTCCTGCAAATTGTGTGGGAAAGTAAATAGTGCAAGATTGTAACGAAAGGAGTTTGTTATATGATGATGAACACATTTTTTGTATGTACCAACTGTGGCAACGATAAAGAATTTAAAATTTTTACGAGTAACTTCCGGGTTATTAAACAATCCCCGGAGTTAGGAATCCGCACAAACGAAAGCGATATCTTACCCAATTTACAGCAGGAAGATAATTATATTGAATGTCAATTGTGTCTTCAGAGGTTTGAATATGAAAATGCCGCAACTATCGGTAAAAAATATATCCAGACAAGCTTAAGACTTCGCAAAATGAAGTGCGAACCGCCAAAACAGGGTAACCAAATTCCAGGTGAAAACTCCTCCACGTGATTTTATGACGACACAATAGGGAATATTTGTTTTCGTGTTTTCCAGACCTTATCCAAGCATGATTTATTTGTCGAGAGAGATAAAGTTGGTTGAAATGCCCGATTTTACTGATTAAAATGGGATTTGCATAAAAACCAAAGGAAATGCCCTTTAACAGGGCTCAATGGTTTAAAGCAAATTGAATGAATTCAAGTTTTTTGTGATCATTTTCTACGGAAAATCTTTTCCATTGATAAAAGCCTTCCCTCCCCTGGTATCAATACCAGGGGAGGGAGTTGTGCTTTTCCTAAACCTCTCTGCAAGGTACGGGCATTTCCACCTTGATGCTGCATCAGCTATTATGGGGTATAGAGACCCCCGGTGTTTAATGCACTACTACCATTCCATCCACCCCACACGATCATCTGTGTGCCTGTCCACACCGCCGTATGACCATATCGGCGGCTGGGGGCGCCTGTCGTAGCTGTAGGTGTCCATGTGTTTGTCGAGGGGTTGTAGCGTCCTCCGGTGTTGAAATAACTCGCACTACCACTCCATCCCCCCCACACGATCATCTGCGTCCCCGCCCACACTGCCGTGTGCACGCTTCGGCCACTGGGGGCGCCTGACGTGGTTGTGGATGTCCATGTGTCTGTCGATGGGTTGTAACGATAACCGGTATAGAGCCATATACTTCCAGAAGAGAAACCTTGTCCGCCCCACACAATCATCTCTGTACCCGTCCACACCGCTGTATGCTCGTGTCTGGCGCTGGGAGCGCCTGAGGTGGATGTGGGATTCCATGCCCCACCCAGAGACGATGGGTGATATCGTCCGCCGGTGCTGGTA
>NZ_BAFN01000002.1 GCF_000949635.1 Candidatus Brocadia sinica JPN1 | reverse complement strand
CAGGTATTTGCCGATGGGCTGTATCGTCCGCCGGTGTTCAGATAACTGCCATTCCACCCCCCACACGATCATCTGGGTACCCGTCCACACTGCCGTGTGATAGCGTCGGCCGCTGGGGGCTCCTGTCGTGGCTGTGGGTGTCCACGTATTTGCTGATAGGTTGTAGCGTCCACCGGTGTTGAGATTATCGGCGCTATCATTCCCTCCCCATATGATCATCTCAGTACCCGTCCATACTGCACTATGTCCCGTACGGCCACTCGGTGCATTCGCTAAGCTCATTTGTTGCCAGCTATTGGTGGATGGATTGTACCGGCCTCCGTTGCTTTGATAACCATACGTAGTGCCACCGTATCCCCCCCATACAATCATATATGTGCCCGTCCACACCGCCGTGTGCCCGCTTCGGGATGGGACTTGACTAGCGGACGTTGGAGACCAGGCGTTAGGGGCATAGGGTAGGGGGGCTGCTGCAATTTCAGGTAAACGATAGTTAAATGCCCCATCTTCTGTCTCTGGCGCAAACCGCTCATTCACCCGTGACCACCACTTGTCAAAATCCACCTTCCTCCACTCCACCACGGCTACCTTTACTTGTTCTGTTTCTTTCTGTAATACTTCCACCACATAAAACCGCTCCGCATCCTCCTGTAAAGCGCTTACCTGCCCCAAAGGTATCTGCCCTTCCTTTTGTCCAAATATTTCTGATAACCTTCCTATCGCATCCTGCCACTCGTCTTCAGAGAATTCCAGGGCGTCTCCACTCATATAATCCTTTGCTGAATCCTCACTATTTCTCCCTTTCCGCCATTCCATCTCATGGTATGCGCCTTTCACGTCCTTCATGTCTTTTATACTGAGAAGCGATTCCACCTTCCTCATCGCTTGCTTCTTCAATCTCCCGTGAAACCGTTCATCAAAAGCATACCAGTCGTGTATGAGCCTCTCCACTAACGTCTGCCTGGCCAAGACCTCTGCTATCAACTGCGGGTCATTCCCCAGCGCTGACCAGAGTTCATGCAGCGTCTCAGCATCTTTCGTTGTCTCTGCCATACGTTCCATCTCCGCCTGGAGATCGTTTCCTATTATCGGATGGTGCCATACCTCTTCCAACGCCTTTGACATTCTTAGCGTCTCCGTAACCTTCTTTCTCAGTTCCTCTTCAGACATGACCTCACTCAACTGAGGTTTTGGGGATGTATTTGCCTCAGGCCATATCGTATGTTTCCAGTACACCTCTTCCAGCGCCCTCTGGCATGCTATCCTCGCCTCAAGGCTCAATCCCTCATGCCCTGCTGCTGACCCACCGACACACATCCCTATACTGAGAATCCACAGTAACCCTATCAACCAATACTTTCCACACACAATATTCTTTATATAATTTCGTGACATATACTCTCCTCCTTTCCTTTTTCTAAAACATGTGCTCCTAGATACGAATTGCCAGTTCCCATGTAATCACGGGTTTCACATCAGCAAATCTCCTTGTAGCCGCACGGCTTTAGCCTGCGTACATTGCGGTTACCAATAAACGTGCATAAGGTGTGGCATTCCATCAAATGCGCACCCTAAAGGGATGCGGTACAAAACAAAAAAGCCTTACTGGAAAAATGTTCATCAAAACATTTTCGGCAGTAAGGCTGTCTTATTATGCCTATTTCCCTACAACATTAAAAAAAGGACTTTTCCCTATCGTCCCACCATACTTCCCTGTATGCTAAAAAAGACCCTTTACTTTGCGTCCCACAATTGCTTATGGTTTGCCTTTATCGAGATTTAAAAATTGCATTGCTTCAGTATATATAAAATTGTAGGAGAAAGATAAACATTTAGATTGTGAAAGTCAAGGAAAAAAATTGAAGAAAAGAAATTCAGCAATTTCCATCACGCATTGGTTTTAAGAGTGACAAAGGACTGTTTCAATCCATAACTATTTTACATTTAACAAAGAATTAACGCCGTCTCAAGTTTAAGCCATACCCGCCTGTGCAATAAATTTAACGAGAAATTAACAATACCTTAACACGTTCTTAACATTCAAAGTTTATTATAGCTTCATATATGGTAAAAAAGATTGACTTTCTCATTACCGTATTAGCGGTAATTGTTGCATTCATGAAAGGGGATATCTCTAGAAAAGTTGTGTGTGTTTATTTGAAAGGTTACTTTGTAGAAAAGGAGGGTTAAAAATGAAGAGTAAATGGTGTAAATATGTTTTATTTTCGACAATGGTGCTTTGTAGCGCATATGTAGGTGGTATGCTGAACAGTGTCTTTGCTCAGGAGACTGTGCAGCCTGAGGAAGTATCTGGGAGCGAAATGGAAGATTTGAAATGGCAACTGAAACAAATGGAGGAACTCATGCAGAAGCAGCAGGAACAGATACAGGTGTTGAGAAGCCGGATAGAGACGCTCAGCGCCGAGCCTGCCCCTATCACCAAAGCAGAGATTCAACATGAAATTAAAGACTTTCTTGCCACAAATAACCGTATAGAATCTGCTCCCGTTGCGAAGGAAGAGGTTAAAAAAGCAGTAGAAGACTATCTTGCCACAGATGAGGCTCGAAAGAAAATGGGACTTGGTCTGCCTGCAATGGCAACCCTCTATACACCTGATGAAGAAAAGCTTTCCATAGGTTTCAAATCGGCTGATGATAATTATTCGCTGGGTATAGGCTTCAGAATGCAATTCCGGTATACGTTTAAGGACAATGACGGAGATTTCGGTAAACGTGACACCAATAATATGGATGTCCGCAGGGCAAGGCTTTGTTTTGGAGGAAACATATACAGCAAAATGACGCATTATTATATCGAACTGGATGGAGATAGCTTTGATGTCGGTGTAAGGGATTTTTACGTATACTGGACTCCCATGAATGAATTGAATGCAAAGCTTGGATACTTTAAAGTGCCGTTTAACCAGCAAAGGATGACAACCTCTGCAAAACTCCTCCTCCAAGACAGGTCAATTGCCAGTGAACAATTTGATCAGGACCGTGATTATGGATTTGATATTTACGGAAAGCCCTTTGACGGACACCTTGAGTACCACGCCGCAATGTTTCAGGGGGCAGGTGAGGATGACGACGATAGGGGCACGGAAGACAATCTGGATAACGAACTCATGTACGTATTCAACGTGAGATATAACCCCTTTGGGAAGTATGATGCCGTTGATGAGTCAGATTTGAAGTTTACGGAAACATTCAAGGCATCAGTTGCAGCCTCCGTTGTGGTTAATCCAAAGACGAAAGACGAAAAGCTTGTGGATTCCGATGGCATATTGGGTGTTGTTGAACTGAGCATGAAATACCGAGGCATTTCATGGCACAATGAGATTTTTGCAAGGAGTGATGATCCGGAATCCGGCGGTGAAACAGTAGATTCGAATGGATTTTTTAGCCAGGCTGGGTATTTTGTAATACCCAAAAGACTTGAGATTGCAGCCCGTTATTCCATGCTTGACGCCGATGAAGATATCAATGATAACATTGCGCGGGAATATACGGGAGGTATAAACTATTACTTCCGCGGGCACCGGTCCAAGATACAGGCAGATTATGGACACTTTGAGACAGAAATGGGTGACAATCAGGACAAAAACGAAAATAGGGTCAGGCTGCAGTATCAGATTATATTTTAAAGGAGGTAATAAAAAGTATGAGAAAATTTAGCAGAAGGATTTTGGATTTATTTTTTACCATGGTTGCTGCTCACATACCATATGCTGTTTCGCAGATGACATTCTGAAAAATGAATCGACTTCTGCAATAAATTTGATTAAGATATTGTTCGAGAACACCTATTTAAGGAGGGAATTTTATGGTGAAAAAATCATGGCTTTTGATATCAATTTTTAATCTGGGTCTGGCTGCTGCTGTAGCTGGTGAAACTATTTCTGTTGGCCCGGATGTTAAGTCATATGCCAAAGTTGGGGGAGTTTCTGGAAATCTCAATAGCATAGGCTCTGACACCATGAATAACCTCATGACCTATTGGGCAGAGGGTTTTAACAAGGTGTACCCAAACGTAAAGGTTCAGATAGAGGGAAAAGGTTCTACAACTGCACCGCCGGCCTTAATCTCCGGAACGGCACAGATGGGACCAATGAGCCGGGCAATGAAGCCGACAGAAATTGATGCCTTTGAAAAGAAATATGGCTATAAACCCACAGCAATAAGGACAGCGCTGGATGCCCTGGCAGTGTATGTAAATAAGGATAATCCTCTCAAGGGTCTCTGTATACCTCAAATAGACGCCATTTTTTCAAAAACCCGGAAAGGAAAATATAAAGAAGACATTAAGACCTGGGGACAGCTTGGCTTAACGGGAGAATGGTCAACCCGTCCGATAAGTCTCTATGGCCGTAATTCTGCCTCAGGTACTTATGGTTATTTCAAGGAACATGCCCTTTATAAAGGAGACTTCAAAGATACGGTAAAAGAGCAACCAGGTTCTGCTTCCGTTATACAGGGCGTAGCTGCGGATCGATATGCCATAGGGTACAGCGGTATTGGTTATAAAACCTCCGGTGTTATTGCAGTACCCCTTTCATTGAAAGAGGGAGAACCTTATAAAGAAGCTGAAATAAAAAATGTTATGAATGGTTCTTATCCGCTGGCAAGGTTTCTTTATATATATATTAATAAAAAACCGGGTCAGCCACTCGACCCTTTGGTTAGGGAGTTTGTAAAATATATCTTGAGTAAAGAAGGTCAGGAAGTGGCTGTAAAAGATGGGTTTTTGCCCTTACCGGCATCAGTCGTTGAAGAGGAACTGAAGAAATCAGAATAAACACAGAATGAAAACTTTAAAAAGAAGAAGGCTTACGGACAAGGCCGCCCACTGGGTAATTACACTCGGGGGAGCGACGACTGTCTTTGTTGTTCTTGCCCTATTTTTCTTTGTTTTTTAGAGGTTTATCCGCTTTTACAGGGTGCTAAGATAACAAAAGAAAATACCTATACCTTACATGGCAAGGCGGTTTCCATAGGAGTGGATGATCACCAGGAGGTTGCCTTTGCCGTGTATAACGATGGCAATATCGCGTTTATCTCTCTTTTAGACGGAGAGGTCTTTAAAAAATATACTATAGCAGGTCTTAGCGGTTCTTCTCCAACACACCAGGATGCAACGAATTTTTCCCACAAAACCAATATGCAGGGTAATTCCATAACATCCGTTAGTAAGGATCGCGATCGTCTTGCCCTGGGAACAAGCGATGGGAGAATTTTAACGGTATTAGTCAACTTTTCTGAATCGTTTGATAAAGGCAAAAGGATTGTTCACCCTGAGGTATCAGAAGCAGAAACTGTGATAGTTAACAATGAAGGAAAAGGGCTCAATTCTGTTACTTCCAGGAGAGATGAAAGCGCAACAGTGACGGCAGTCCACACTGAAGATGGGAAATTAGTGCTCATATCATCAGCAGTCGAAAGGACGCTTTTTGGTGAGAGAGAGAGAAAGGAGATCAAAAAAGATATTACTGATCTCGTTGCGCAGGGTGGCTTAAACCAAATTGCCTCCTCTGTTTCTCCTCCTTTGCAAGGAGGCGATAAAGAGGAGGGGGGAAAACCTGTGCGTGGCACAATGCCTGTACCGCATAACTCGGTACATTTGACAGAACAGAGAAACAGTACCGGGATAACTTCCCTGGCGCTTGACCTTTTTATGGAAAACCTTTACGTGGGAACATCTTCTGGTGAGTTGTTCCACATAAACGTAAGGGACAGAGGCAGTCCCTATCTTGCAGAAAAGGTAAAGGTGTCTGACCATGCAATTACCGCATTGGGTTTTTTATTAGGAGACGTTTCGCTCGTCGTTGGTGACCACGGGGGAGGTGTGAATGTCTGGATGCAGGTAAGGGACGAGGTGTCACCTTCAGGCTGGACGCTGAAAAAGGTGCATACCCTTACGTCTCACAATGCCCCGGTTCTGGCAATTGCCCAATCCATGAGGGATAAGGGTTTTGTGACAGCGGCAGCAGATGGAATAGTCCATCTGAATCATGCAACATCTGAACAGACACTCTTACATCTTAAGACAAAATCTATTCCTGCAACGCTTTCCTTTTCACCAAAGGCCAATGGTATCCTGGTGGCCGATTCAAATAACCATCTTTTCCGGTGGATGATTTCAAACCCACACCCGGAAATTACCCTGAAAACCCTGTTTGGGCCGGTATGGTATGAGGGATATGAAAAACCGGAGTTTATCTGGCAGTCCACGGGTGGCACAGATGATTTTGAGCCAAAGCTGAGCCTTGTGCCATTGATCTTTGGCACTATCAAAGGTACGGTATATGCCCTGATTATCGCAGTGCCTATTGGCATCTTTGCAGCGCTGTATACATCCCAGTTTCTCCATAATTCCTTGAAAATAATAAAGCCAATTATTGAAATCATGGCGGCGCTTCCCAGCGTCATCCTTGGTTTTCTTGCCGGACTCTGGCTTGCGCCATTAATGGAGAGAATATTTCCCGCCATAATCATCATGCCGTTTTTCATTACCCTTTCCATTGTTGTAGCCCTTTTTATCTGGAAAATTCTGCCAGTCTTTGGAAAAGGTTGGTACAGACATGGAACAGAGGCGCTCGTTTTAATACCTTTTATTGTTGGGGCGGTATATGTGTCTCTCCGGCATGGAGGCGTCTTTGAATCCGTTTTTTTGGGAGGCGATTACAGGGAATGGTTTTCCAATACTCTTGGATTAGGGTATGACCAGAGGAATGCAGTTGTTGTGGGTATAGCTATGGGATTTGCTGTGATACCCCTTATTTTTACCATATCGGAAGATGCCATGAGCAATGTTCCCAATAGCCTCCGGTCGGCCTCGCTGGCGCTTGGTGCAACCCCGTGGCAGACGGCTGTCAGGGTAATTTTACCCACTGCAAGCCCGGGGATTTTTTCAGCTATCATGATTGGCTTCGGAAGGGCAGTGGGCGAGACGATGATCATGCTTATGGCAACCGGTAACACACCCATCATGGACTGGAATTTGTTTAATGGCTTCAGGGCGCTTTCCGCGAACATAGCGGTTGAGATACCGGAGGCTCCGTTTGGTGGAACGCTTTACCGGGTGCTGTTTCTTGCTGCATTACTCCTTTTTGTAACCACCTTTATTGTAAATACCCTTGCAGAAATGGTAAGACAAAGAATGAGACTAAGGTATAGCAAGCTATGAAAAAAATTTTTAGAACCGGCAATCCTTCTATATGGTTGACGGCTGGAACGCTGACAGTCTGTCTCTTGATGATATCTGGATTAATTGTACTCATTATGGTAAATGGGTTCGGCATATTCTGGCCTCGCAAGATAGTTCAGTTTACCCTCCGGGACGGTACGGTAACTTTGGGAGAAATTGCAAAAAAAGAGTCCATCCCCCACCAAAAAAACGCTTGCCGGACAAAACTGAAAGTTGGCAACAGGGACGTCTATGGGTTGGACTTCAGATGGATAGACAATGCGGATGTCATATCTCAGGATTATCCGGCAACTGTTTTAGCCTTTGAAAGACGTGAGTGGGGCAATATGTATGGTTTTTTAAAAGGCCTAAGACAAAATGATGGTATTAAACCCCTGGGGTTAGAAGGCATGGTTCCCTTGCTCAAAGAGAGCCAGGCCCTTTACAAAAGGATACAGTATGTAGAGAAAAAAGAAATTGGTAATATAAATTACCGGATGGAAAAATCCCGTCTTGAATTGAAGCGTCTGATGACGTTACAGCCATCAGAAAAAATTCAAAAAAGGATCGCGGCTGTAAAGGTCAGGATGGACAATCTGGAAAAAACATATCGGGAAAAAGAAGATGCGCTTGCCGGACTTTATACGAAGACAGAGGAAAAAGAGGTTGTTGTGCTCCTTGCGGACGGCAAGGAGAAGATTTTGCCTGTTTTTCAGATTATCCGTGTTTATGCCCCGAATGAGATGGGAATTCTTGCCAAAATGGGTTTTTATATCACGAAATTCTGGGAGTTTATCTGGGGTGTACCGAGGGAGGCGAATACGGAGGGAGGAGTGTTTCCCGCTATTTTTGGGACGGTTATGATGGTGCTGATCATGAGTATTGCAGTTGTCCCACTCGGTGTATTGACGGCGGTATATCTCAAAGAATATGCCAGCGACAATTTTGTTGCCAGGCTTGTCAGGATATCAGTGAGTAATCTGGCGGGTGTGCCTTCTATCGTCTTCGGTGTTTTTGGTCTCGGATTTTTCATTTATTTTATCGGAGGAGGTATAGACAGATTGTTTTTCCCGGAGGCCCTGCCAACTCCTACCTTTGGAACAGGTGGCATTCTGTGGGCGTCACTTACCCTGTCGCTCCTGACGGTGCCGGTGGTTGTGGTAGCAACGGAGGAGGGTCTTTCTGCTGTACCCATGTCCGTACGAGAGGGCTCGTATGCGCTTGGCGCTACCAAGGTTGAAACTCTGTGGAAAGTGGTGATCCCTCAGGCAACCCCCGGCATACTTACCGGTACTATTCTGGCTATGGCAAGGGCTGCCGGAGAGGTTGCACCCCTGATGATCACCGGTGTTGTGAAGCTAGCGCCCTCCCTGCCAATTGACAGTTACTTTCCCTATATCCATTTGGAGAGAAAATTTATGCACCTGGGGTTTCATATCTACGATGTTGGATTTCAATCACCCAATGTGGAAGCAGCCATTCCTATGGTCTATACCACAACCCTTGTTTTGCTCTTTACGGTGCTTGTATTAAACCTTACGGCCATTGTGGTGAGAAATAAGTTGAAAAAATGGTACAGCACAGGGGCGATGTAGAAGAATAACGATTTACCACAAAAATATACGGAGTGGCGTTGAAAACTGAAATTGGCGACAGCATTTGTTATACGGTGCCGGTTATCCCTTTTCGTTGCTGCTACGTAGCGCAGGTAATTTTGTGAATATCAGTGGTGAACTATTATGGACGATGAGAAAATAGAGGTTTCGGAACCAATCGTTAATATTAGAGACCTGTTCCTTTACTATGGCAAGGTTAAAGCGTTGAAAGGGATCACGCTGGATATCTCGAAGAAGAAAATTACTTCTTTCATTGGCCCCTCCGGGTGTGGAAAATCCACATTGATCCGGTGCTTGAACCGTCTGAACGACCTCATAGAGAGCGTGACAATTGAAGGGAGTATCAAAATAGACGGCAGGGAGATTTATGGCCCTGCAGTTGACGTTACAGAACTGAGAAGAAAGGTTGGCATGGTCTTCCAAAAGCCTAATCCCTTTCCAAAATCCATTTATGAAAATGTAATATACGGTCCGAGAATTGTGGGTATCAGGAAGAGAGGTGTGCTGGATGAAATTTGTGAAAAGGCGCTGAAAAAGGCAGCCCTCTGGGAAGAAGTAAAAGACAGGCTTCATACCAATGCCCTTGACCTTTCCGGCGGCCAGCAACAGCGAATTTGTATTGCCAGGGCAATAGCCATGGAACCCGAGATTATCCTGCTTGACGAACCCTGCTCTGCCCTTGATCCCATTGCCACAGCCAAGATAGAGGATATGCTCGAAGAACTGAAAAAGGATTATACCGTTATCATTGTCACTCACAATATGCAGCAGGCAGCCAGGATATCAGACTACACAGGCTTCTTTATGCTTGGTGAGCTTGTTGAGTTTAACGTTACCACCGGGATATTTACGAACCCACGGGAAAAACAGACGGAGGACTATATTACGGGAAGGTTTGGATAAATCTGTTGCGGGAAGTTTCCTGTCGGACACGGATGAACACAGGTTATCAGGATAGTAAACTATAACGAATTTGTAGTTATCTGTGAAAATCTGTGCCCTGTTTCAAAATATAAATGAGGAGAAACCATGACACGCGAGGCTTATCATAATGCCTTAAAAAAGCTTCAGGATGAAGTTTTGCTAATGGGGGAAATGGTGTCAAATGCCATAAGGAAATCTGTGGAGGCATTGCAAAAAAAGGATATCGGCACATCCAGGGAGATCGTAAAGAACGACCTCCTGATCAATAAAAAACGGTTTGATATTGAAGAACAGTGTATCGCCCTCATCGCTACACAACAGCCGATGGCCGTTGATCTGAGGACGTTGACATCCATATTAAGCATTGTGACGGATCTCGAACGCATGGGCGACCACGCAGAGGGGATTGCCAAGATAAACATTTTGATGGGCAATGAACCACTGGTAAAACCCCTGATAGATATTCCCATGATGGCCGATATAGGATTATCCATGCTTGATAAATGTCTCAAGGCATTTATTGATAGGGATATAGAAATGGCAAGGCGTATCTGTAATGAGGATGATCAAGTCGATGCCCTTCATGACCAGATTTACCGGGAACTCCTGGTGCTGATGATGGAGAACCCGGGGATAATCCACATGGCAACCTATCTCACCTGGGTTTCCCATAACCTGGAACGCATTGCGGACAGGGTCACCAATATCGCCGAAAGGATTGTCTTTATGGTTACCGGAAAGATGGAAGAGATAAACGTGTCGAAGTATTAGTCTGGCACGGATAAACAATATCTTTTCCTTCTTTTATATAAATTATGCTATAATTCTCCACCACCACTTTTTACTACCTCTTAATTATCACAAGCCATTTTCACATTTGTTGAGATATTAGAGCTTCAGAAACAAAATAAGACTGCATCAGCTATATCAATCATAATAATCATAAAAATGAAGAATTAAGGTTTCCCGTTTTCATATATTCCTGTCCTCTTCTTGATATAAGTTCTTACAAAATGGATTGAGAGGGCAGAAATTTATCATGAAAAAGTAAAAAGCCAAACAAAAGAAAATTGTTCCGTATTTCGTGAGCATTGTCCTTGTTGCGATCACTACTTTGGGATTAGTAGTCAGCGCCCTTGCGTCTAAAACCAGGCAGCAGGCCATGGATGCACGGGGAAGGGAAGAGCAGACAGCTATACTATTCCGTTTGAGCAAAGATTTGGCCGCATCTGATTCTTTAGAGGCTGTGCTCCGCAGCATTCGAATGAATGTGGGGGAAATATTTGATTGCCGCGTTGCGGTTTTTTGGCGGCAGACCACGGGATTACACCAGGCAGTTTTGACCCTGGTTTTCCCATTGACGAACATGAAAATACCATCGCTGCATGGGTTTTTGGAAACGGCTTACGATGAGTCCGGCCACATGAATCAGCTTGTTGACAATCTTCTTGACATGACGCGGGTCGAGACGGGCGCTTTAAAAATGAAAACCAACCCCTGCAAATTAAAAGACGTAATTGGCGCTTCCCTGTACCTGCTGAAGGATAAGCTTGAAAAAAGAGAGATTCATATTCGCATTCCCCGGGATTTACCAGAGATTTTTCTGGATTTTACCCTCGTGATGCGAGTATTTGTAAATCTCATTGATAATGCTATGAAATATTCCGCACCGGATACGCCGATTGAGATTACTGTGAAGCTTCTGGAGAATAAGATGAGAAAACTTATGAGGAAAGAAAAAGGCAGACATAATTAGCCAGAGGGGGCTTATCGCAAGGTAGGGTAGACGCCGTCTACCAAAAATTGAGCAATTGGTGGTGGTGCATGTACGACATTCTGCGCCAAACATTCGGGTGTCTGCCGCTTTTGAAACATGGTATTGATTATGGCGGGCAATACCCTGCCCTACTTGGTATAACCAACAATATGCAAAAGCATATCCGGTTTCAGCCAACACGATCTAATTGCTGTAAGCGACTGCCTACCGCGTCAGCTTCTGTGTCTATTGCATAAGGGAATGAATCCTCTTGGTGTCCAGCAGGGCCTTTTCCATGGGTACCAGTGGAGTAATCTCTATGTCCGTAAAAAACGGGAAGAGGGGGAGTTTTGCGACGATTTCTTCCATTTCTTCGTTGGACTCGGCGTCAATAATAGCCGCAGCCCCCCGCCTGCCTGCCAGTTTGCCCCCGGCCAGAATCTTTCCCCGCCGTTGGAAACGTGAAAAGTATTCCCACT
Organism: Candidatus Brocadia sinica JPN1; assembly: GCF_000949635.1. NCBI lineage: Bacteria > Pseudomonadati > Planctomycetota > Candidatus Brocadiia > Candidatus Brocadiales > Candidatus Brocadiaceae > Candidatus Brocadia > Candidatus Brocadia sinica. The sequence goes on along the minus strand of NZ_BAFN01000002.1, from coordinate 14,195 downwards.
CCTTTATCACATATCCCAGAAAGTCCTTTACCGGCATCTGAGGCATCTGTTTTATCTCTACCTTTAAGAGGAATAACATATTCATTACCTTTCATTTTTCTTAAATTGCCAACCCACCATCCACGCTAATCACATGTCCCGTAATATATCTGGCATCATCTGACAACAGAAATGCAGCTACCTTTGCAATTTCCTCTGGTTTACCGAATCTCCTTACCGGGATCATTTCAATCATCTTGTCCCTATATTCCTGGGGCAGTACGGTCGTCATGTCCGTTTCAATAAAACCGCAGGCGATGGCATTCACGGTAATATTGGCCTTTCCTACCTCTTTAGCCAGTGCCTTGGTAAAACCGACCATGCCAGCCTTGGAAGAGGAATAATTTACCTGCCCTGCCATTCCCATCAGACCACTCACAGACGTTATATTCAGAATGCTACCGGACTTTTGCTTGATCATCTGCGCAATAACCGCCTTGGAAAAGTTATAAACACTCTTGAGATTCGTATTAATGACCTCATCCCAATCACCTTCGCCCATGAGGGCAAGGAGTTTATCACGGGTAATACCGGCATTATTCACCAGAAAATCAATCTTCCCAAACGTATCTTTAACCTCTTTCACCATATTCTTCGCACCTTCAAAACTGGCTGCATTTACTTGGAAGGAAATGGCCTTCGCACCCATAGACTCAATCTCTTTCACCAGCGCATTCGCCACATCTGCGCTCTTACTATAATTGAAGGCAACATTGCAACCGTTTTTCGCGAGTTCCAGCACAATTGCTCTGCCTATACCCCGTGTACCCCCAGTGACAATTGCTATCTTATCCTTGAATTGCATTTTAAATCCCTCCTCCGGGGAGTTTTTTAAAAAATAAATTTTACATATTCATCTCCCGCTTTTTAGTCGAATTATAGTAAAGAAATGGATTTTGAAATGCAAGGCAAAAAATATTCAGAATGGGGCTTTTATACTCCAGCCTTATGATTTTAAAAGTCAATTAATTAACCATGAAAATTTATCCAGTTTTGGCTTGACATTGATCGAGTTGAATATATAATTTCTGAGATTTTAGAAATTCAATGGTAATTTAATAATTTTGAAATTGCAAAAAGGAGAAAAAAGTGATTTTAGATGTAAATTATTCAGTCGATAACCAACGAAAAAATACTGAACGTTTGGCTTTTATTAAAGAAAGATACAAGAAACTGGTACTCGATCCGAGAAGAGAGATTGAATTCGAAATTGAAAAAGCGCTGGACGATGAGGATGGTGATCTCGATACCATGTAAATATTGATTACATACACCCCTATTTATTCCCCGATGTTACTTTCCAGGTATTTTTCAAATAGTGAATCAAAGTTGTAATCCCTAATCCAGCGGTAAAAAAGTTATTGACTTCAAAGCTAATAATCTGGAATGCCATTGCATCAGCTGATTCAATGATTCTTTCCTTCCGGTGCCGCTGGATTGAGGCAACTGATCAATATTTCGGAATACCTTCAATAACTATATCATGTGAAAACCTTTTTACCGAAATTTCATGAAATTTTGCAGCCGCGCTTATCTTACCAACCCCTTTCCCAAGTATGGGCGATTTTGCACCCTCACCGCCTATAATAATCGGGGCAATAAAAACCATCACTTTATCGACATGACGCTCTTCAATCATTGAGGTAATAATCCGGCTACCTCCCTCCACTAAGATGTTGGTCAATTTCATGCCCCCAAGCCGATGGAAGAGGTCGTGTAAATCCACAAAACCATTCGTATCCTTCGTTTGAATGATTTTACATCCCAATTGTTCCAGCTTTGCAACACGTTCTTGCTGTGCGCCTTTATTGAGCGCAACAATTATTTCACTTTCATTGATCGTGTTTAAAAGGCGAGAGTCTATCGGTAGCAAGGCATTGCTATCGATAATAATTCGTTTCGGGCTTCGCCCCCCTTCAAGACGACAGGTCAATAATGGATCGTCCCTCAATACGGTATTGATTCCTACCAATATACCATCCACCTGCCCACGGATTTTATGCACATACGCACGTGATTCCTCGGACGTAATCCACCTGGAGTCTCCTGTGTGGGTGGCAATCTTACCGTCGAGCGACATTGCCCACTTTACGATCACATACGGTAATCCTTTCTGCATTAATTTGAAAAAAGGGGCATTGAGTCTTTTGGCCTGCGATTCCATAACACCCAGATGAACTTCAATTCCTGCATCCTTCAGTTTTTGCATCCCCCTCCCGGAGGTAATGGGATTAGGGTCAATAACCGTTGTTACCACCTTAGTAATCCCTGCATCAATGATGGCATTAACACAAGGCGCTGTCTTACCATAATGTGCACAGGGCTCCATAGAGACATAGAGCGTTGCCCCCTTGCAGTTAATCCCCCCCTCGTTGATTGCGTGGACCTCGGCGTGTGGACCTCCAAAGACCTGGTGATAACCCTTTCCAACGATCTCACCATTTTTTACCAATACAGCGCCCACCATAGGATTCGGTTCAACTTTTCCCCGCCCTTTCTCTGCCAATTCCAAAGCAAGAGCTATATATTTTTCGTCAATGTCTGGCGTAATCATAACATTTGAGAAAAACTGATATTCCGGTAGGATTATCGTAATAACCCATATTTCCCCTCGTACCATTGGAAACTGCACTAATTATTTTGCCGAACGAGTTGGATGGGAAACCTTCGCTGTTTTCTCACACAAAGCCTCCGGGACACAAAGATTTATTGTATATCACCATTGATTATTCTTGATATCCCATCTTTCATTAAGGCTTCCCCAAAATTCAGCAAATATCCAAGCTTATACCCTGTCAAACGCAAGTAAGTTAAAACCTGTTTCTTGTGAGCTTTATTAACGGATTCCACGGATTTCAACTCAATTATCACCCTGTTCTCAACGAGAATATCTGCCCGAAATCCTTCATCAAATTTTATCCCATGATATTCTATCGGTATGGATACTTGGCGGTTGACTGATAATCCACGTTTCTTAAGCTCGTAAGCGAGGATGACTTCGTAAACACTTTCAAGCAGTCCTGGTCCAAGTTCCCTATGCACTGCAACGCAGCATCAACTATACTTTTCCCAATTTCATTCTCATTCATTATTCATTATTCTTTGTGACTTCCTGCCTTTGTGTGATTACTTCTTCTAATTCACTTTACCTTGTGAAAAAATCTTTTCTAATGCCGCAACAATCGTATCAACTTCATCATCATACACCGTACGCATATCCAGAAGAACACGACCCTGTTCAATCCTCGCAAAGATCGGGGGAGTATTGCCCCGCAATCGCGCGGCTAGTTCTTCGGCAGGTATTTTCTCTGAATAAAGAGAAATGAGTTTTGTAGGAATTCCTTCTCCCGGCAATGAGCCACCACCCATCTCTGAAAGGCCGTCTACCGTGGAAATACTCATGAAAGCCTTCGTTTCAGGAGTTACATTGCTTATTAATCTTTTGCACCTTTCCTCTATTGCCTCAAGTGGAGCAAAAATCATGGTAAGGGCGGGGATTTTCTTTATGGCAAGGTCTTCTTCCAAATAAAGCTTCAACGTTGCCTCTAGCGCAGCGATGGTCAATTTCCCCACACGGAGTGCACGAGTCAGTGGATTCTTTTTCAAGAGGTCGACCCATTTCTTTTTGCCAGCAATAATGCCGCCTTGTGGTCCACCCATGAGCTTATCGGTACTGAACGTCACGATATCCACCCCCGCCTTTATGCTTTCCTGCACGGTCGGCTCATGGGGCAATCCAAATTTTTCCAGGTCAATCAACGCACCGCTTCCAAGGTCATACATCACGGGAATATTACGTTCTTTTCCCAGAGAAACGAGGTCTTTCAAAACGACCGTTTCAGTAAAACCAACGATCTTGAAGTTGCTTTGATGTACTTTCAGAATAAGCCCCGTATGCTCCGTGATGGCATTGCGATAGTCGTCAAGGTACGTCTTGTTGGTTGTCCCCACCTCGACCAATATTGCACCGCCTTTAGACATCACATCGGGCATGCGGAATGATCCCCCAATCTCAACAAGCTGGGAACGGGAAATGATGACCTCCTTCCCCCTGGCCAGGGTATCCAGGGCAAGTAAAACGGCTGCTGCATTGTTATTGACAACCAGCGCCGACTCGGCTCCTGTAATCATAGAGACGAGTTGCTCAATATGATGATACCGAATTCCCCTCCTGCCGGTAAGCTTTTCAATTTCTAAGGTACAGAAACTTTTTAAGATGTTTTGTATTTGATTTGCAGCCTCATCCGTGAGGGGTGTCCTGCCAAGCCCTGTGTGAAGTATGATACCCGTTGCATTAATGGCATGCTCAATGCCACAGAATTTTTGCTGGAGGGATTGTTGGACGCGGTGGTAAAGTTTTTGTGGAGACAAATCAATTGCTTGTGCTTCCACGATTTTTTTTACCCCCCCTTCACAAGGGAGGGATTTTTGATTGCTATCGAATCGGGACATGCCTTTTTCATTAGTCAGGGATTGCCGGATGTCTTCTAAAACCGCACGTATTGCATCAACCACCAGTTGCCTTGGATAAATACCAGTTAATTTCGATATCTCCGGTGACTCAAGGAGTTCATTGACAGATGGAATTGATCTGAGGATGTCTTTTTGCATGTTTCTGCACAATTAACGTGATTAAAAAAACCGTAATCTTTCAAAGATTAACACGTTCAACAACAAGAAGTCAGGAGCCAGAAGTCAGAATAGCATTTGAATATGAATCTAAGAGTTTGCTTACTTCTTCCAATTGAGATATTAATATTTTCGTATCAATATACCCCAGGTCTTTGGCAAGAATCAAATAATAACGGCACTCTTCAATAGAGTGCCTTGAGCTATATTCATAAAACGAAACTTATCTGGTTTGCTTTTTTTCCTGAAATCTTCGGCTATGTTAGCTGGAATAGAAATAGCCGCTCGCCTGAACTGGGAAGTTAATCCATACATCTCTTTTTTAGAAAAATTTTCACTTTGTCGATAAGCAGACAAGACAAATTGGTGAGCTTTTTGCCAAACAATTAAATCCTGAAAACTTTTCGCCACCGGTCTTTTCATTCTGTCTTCTGACTCCTGTCTCCAACCACCTAAGGTAATTCTAATCTTCTCTGAATTTTGCATTCATGATAAACCGTTTCATTAACGCCTTATCTTTCTTCCCTAGTGCAGATTCTACTCCAGAAGAGACGTCCACTGCGTAAGGATTCACGATACGGATGGCTTCTTTGACATTTTCAGGGGTCAATCCCCCTGACAAAATAATGGCGCCATATTTATGCGCCTGACTTGCAATCTCCCAATTGAAAGCCACTCCCGTCCCCCCCATAGCGCCCTTTACATAACTATCCAATAGAAAGGCATGGGGCTTGTAATTTACCAGGGGCTTCAGGTCGTCTTCTTCCCTGATTCGAAAGGCCTTTATAATTTTATATCTCCTCAAGTCTTGTAAATACAAAGGATCTTCATTACCGTGAAGCTGAACCGTACATATACTGCAAAAATCGCAGGTTTCTTTTATTGTATCTACCCGTTCATCAACAAAAACCCCCACAGGAGAAACGAAAGGGGGCAGATTCTCAATGATACCCCTTGCCTGCTCCTTCGTTACCTGACGAGAGCTCTTTGTAAAGACAAACCCCAGGGCATCTGCCCCCAACTCAACCGCAGCCTGCGCATCTTCATTATTGGTAATCCCACAAATTTTCACTCTCATGATTTATACCATTGATTAACAGGACACAGAATTCACAGATGAACACGGATAATAATATACTGAAATGGCAAAAGTTTGTCTGCTTTTCAACCAATACTCGTCGTGCTGAACTTGTTTCAGCATCTCCTCAATAGAGTCCACACATTCCCATCGACTTCTCCATTAGAGTCATCCAAGACAATAATTCTTCTACTTCATTGTAACACAAAATATTTATGGTGGTAATTCTTTTGCCCAGTTGTACCAATACTGCCAACGTCTAATCAAAAACTCTTCTTGCTCGTTGCTTAAGTACTTATTATTCCTTATAGCGATATTCATATCTCTAAAATAACTATAGATTTTTGCTAAAGAAGGATGCATCATTGATAGATGCGTAATTTCTAATGTCGGCGGTACAGAAATAACTTTGTATCCATCATCCTCTCTTTTTACACACATTTCATTTTTTAACATATAGTCAGGAACAAGGCGATCATATGTCATATAAGTCTCATGTTCACGTTCCACGTGTCCTCTTTTGCGAGCTAAAGTATCATTGGATACTGCTTCTTCACGCCTTCCATAAATAAGAACATACCTTTGCTTAAAAGGTTGTGATCTGTATATACTTGATGGGATTTTATAGTAATCCAAAAAATTAATAATATTTGCTGGTACTCCAAACCAACCTTTTCATTCGAGTATTTGATTCTGTGCCTCCGTTAATTTTGAGGATGCGTAGCCTTTATCTGTCCACCAAGGCTTTGTAGGGATCTCAATTTCAATCAAAATTGCGTATAACCCACCACTATTTATAGATATCCACATAAAATCTGGTGTCCTATAATTGTATGATGGTAATATGGGCTGTGAAATGAGCGCAGGTATCCATGGTTCAGTACCAGCATCGGGTAAACTAGATGGGCGAGGCAACATGCAAGGATGACGTTCAAAAAAACTCTGATATTCTGACTCTTTCTCTTGAGTACTTGACAAAAGATTTGACCATTCATTATTTATAATTTGAGTATATGCATCCCATTTCATTGCACATTTTGATGGTTTTGGCTCTTCTAAATTATGCGGTTCCAGTATTATCATAAAGTTTCCTAAATAAAGTCAGACCACCACATACCTGGTGGTCTGACTAGACCTAAAAGATTAAAATTCTCATCCACGACAATCAAATTCTTCCTGAGATAAAGGTCTCGATCTCTTTTATATATTCAGGATATAGTTCCTCTGCCATCTTAACTGCTTCCAAAACTAATGAGTGATCAAGCAAGTCGTATTCATGTACAAGCCTGTTTCTGAGTCCTGCAGATGGGGCAAGCTTCTCTGCAAGATCAGCAGAGATTATTTTCAATTCACCTACTTTTATAAAGCTTTCATAATAATCATCGGGTGTCGCATTACCTGTTTGAACTATCAGGTGGGAATTTATATCAATTGCTGCCTCGATCAATTCTTGTAAGAGTCTCTCCGCGGCTTTCCTTTTGTATATATCGCTGATATATTCCTCCCTGGTCATGTTCTTTATTGATTCGAGCGCCTTAAGATTTTCTGCTATGATAAGAAGTTTGCGTCTGATAATCTCTTTTTCTATTGGACTCACACCAGACCCCTTGTTTTTAAAAATAGCTGAATTGCCTTAGCTTGTGCATCGCGTAATTTTTTGGTGTCAACATACATCCTGAAGGCAAGTGAATAAAATTCATTGAACATGCCTGGTTCTCTTTCATAAAGGAGCATGCCACTTTTTACAGCAGAGAATTTCAGAAGCGGGCTTGCGCGTTTCAGGTCAATCACATCAACATTATCGGTATGGAGAAGCCTGATAACCCTGTTGGTAAGCGTCAGAATATCAACCGGCTTGTCAAAGAGAAAGGCAAGGTCGATGTCGCTTTTTTTATGTATTTTTCCTGAAACTGCTGACCCAAACAGCAAAACAAGCCGTAACCCTTCATCATGAAACAGAGGAGAAAGCCCTTTTCTGATTTCCTCAATTGATACTCTCTCTTTTGAACCTGTCATATGTGCCTACAGGGACACGTTTGCAACGTACCCCTCCGATTCAGTGTCTAAAATGCCGCTGGCCGGTAAAGACCATAGCAATGCCGTGTTCGTCAGCCGCAGCAATGGATTCGTCATCCTTATTAGAACCACCGGGTTGAATAATGGCAATCACGCCAGCCCTGGCCGCTACGTCCACACTGTCCCTGAACGGGAAAAAGGCATCAGAAGCCATTACGGCGCCTTTTGCCCTATCACCGGCCTTCCTTAGGGAAATCTCCGTGGAATCGATACGACTCATCTGCCCGGCGCCCACACCCACCACGGCCTCGTCTTTAGCCAATACAATGCTGTTTGATTTTACATGCTTGCAAACGATAAAGGCAAACCGTAGATCGGACATCTCTTTTTCTGTGGGTTTCTTCTTTGTAACAACCTTAAGGCTTGCAGGGTCGTAGACCGATAGATCTCTACCCTGTAAAAGCATTCCGCCTACGACCCTCTTCATATCATAGGCACAGGGATCCATCAATTGTGCTGATAAGGCGCCTGTCTTTAACAGTCTTAAACTACTCCCCCACTTACGTTTTGTGGTGAGTATCTCTATTGCTTGTTGTTCAAACTCCGGAGCGATAATCGCCTCTACAAAATGACCCGGTTCCGTAATGGCATCTGCCGTTGCCACGTCCACGGCCTTATTTAACCCCAGGATACAACCAAATGTCGATACAGGATCGCTGCTGTATGCCTTTTTAAACGCCTCGGCCAGGGTATTCGCCGATGCGGCGCCACAGGGATTTGTATGCTTTATCACAATGGCAGAAGGCCGCTCAAATTCCTTCACTAATTCCAGGGCAGCATTCAGGTCTATAATGTTGTTATACGAAAGTTCCTTCCCATACAATTGCTGAGCATTGGATACACAAGGCTCCGTTACATTCTCTTCCACATAAAATGCAGCTGTTTGATGCGGGTTTTCACCGTAACGCAATGCCTGCCGCTTCGTATAGTCCAGGGAAAGAGCGGTCGGATAGCCCCCTTTTTCCTTGTCCAGGCTATCAAAATAATTGGCAATAATCCTGTCGTAGCGACCCGTTGTCCTGAATGCTTCAATAGCAAGTTCAAAACGCATCTTCTCGGAAATATCGTTGTGATTGGCCTGAAGCTCCTCGATAATAAATTCATATCGTTTGGGGTTCACCACGACAATTACCTGCTTGTAATTCTTCGAGGCAGAGCGAATCATCGATGGCCCCCCGATATCGATATTTTCAATTACCTCTTCCATACTTACGCCTTTTTTAGCAATTGTCTTTTCAAAGGGATACAGATTAACCACAACCATATCAATGGGTTTAATCCCCAGTTCCTTCATCTGTTTTTTATGGATTTCGTTATCCCTGAGAGCCAACAGCCCCCCATGCACCTTAGGATGCAAGGTCTTGACGCGGCCATCCATAATCTCCGGGAACCCCGTATGCTCGGATATTTCAATCACACGGATGCCATTCTCTTTGAGTAATTTGGAAGTGCCGCCTGTGGAAATAATCTCCACCCCTAAATGCTGCAACTCCCTGGCAAACTCCACAATCCCCGTTTTCTCAGAGACACTGATGAGTGCCCTTTCCAGTCTCGCCATCTTTTTTCTCCTTGTCATTGAAATCAGACTTATTTCATAATAATTCGGCGATTTTAGCAGAAGGCAAAAATCAAGTCAAAAGAATAACATGCGTTGAACATCACTCTGGAAGTTTTTTCCATTGACTGTTTTTGTCTTTTGTGCTTGAATCTTTTTTCCAGAACATAATTCTTCAACTTATCCGTGAGGGAAAATTATGGCTACTTATAAATTAAAGGTGTTTTGCACCCCGTTTTGCCCAAAGTGTAATCAGCTGTTAGCCTATTTAAACAAACGAAAGGCAGAGTATGTCTCTTTTGATATTGATAAAGATGAAAATGCAAGAAAGGAAGCAGTAAAAATTGTGGGAACTGATGATATTGAATCACTCGACAAATTGCCCATCGTAGTCGCTGGCGATAAGGTGTTGTACGGTTTTGACAAGAAAGAGATTGATAAGTATCTCCGTTAAATTTACCCTTGACTTTTACCCTTAAAACGTTTAGCCTTTTAAAAATTTTTTACACAATGACACCCTGATAGTTATGACAGAACAAGACAATCTGAAAGAATTTACCAAAGGCATCGTTCAATATAATCCCATGTTTGTGCTGGTGCTGGGACTATGTCCCAGCCTCGCTGTCACAACTTCAATAAAAAACGGGTTGGCCATGGGAGGTGCAGCTACCTTTGTGCTTATCTGCTCCAACTTTATCATTTCCGTCGTGCGGTCGTTCATTCCACGTGAAATTCGCATTCCGTGCTTTATCGTTATTATCGCTGCATTTGTAACCATGGTGGAGTTGCTTATGAAGGGATATCTGCCACCGGAATTGAATGCGTCACTGGGTATATTCATTCCGCTCATAGTGGTTAACTGTATCATTATGTACCGTGCGGAATCATTTGCTTACAAAAATAAACCTTTGGTTTCCATTCTGGATGGGGCAGGGTTAGGGGTGGGGTGGACGCTCTCGCTTTGTCTTGTTTCCGTGATACGGGAAGTACTCGGCGCAGGAACTATCTTTGGTCTGAAAGTATCTGAATCGTATCAGCCTGCCTCGGTAATGATTATGGCTCCGGGGGCGTTTATTGTACTGGGGCTCTTGCTGGGTTTTTTCAACTGGAGAAAAATCAGAAAGAGTGAGAAAACTATGAAGGCATATATGAAACATGATTAAGGAAATTGCATTAATTATTGTAAGTGTCGTTTTTGTAAACAACTTCGTCCTGGCCAAATTCTTAGGACTTTGCCCATTTTTAGGCGTTTCCCAAAAGACATCGTCCGCAATAGGCATGGGTGTGGCGGTAACATTTGTCATGACCCTTTCCTCGTCAATTACCTGGATCGTATATAACTACATCTTACTGCCCGGTGACGCAAATATTGTTGCATTGGTCTTTCCATCCATACGGGAATTGGGGCTTATCGAAGTGCTAAAAACGATTAGCTATATCCTTGTTATTGCAACATTGGTGCAACTGGTCGAAATGATGCTCAGGAAGATGGTGCCTACCCTGTACGAAAGTCTGGGCATTTATCTGCCACTGATCACGACCAATTGTGCCGTATTGGGTGTAGCGCTTTTAAACACGACCGATTCTCCAAGACACCTGGGATTTTTACAGGCTACCGTCCAGGGATTTGGCGCAGGAATCGGTTTTACCGTAGCCATGCTCCTGATGTCCGGAATCCGGGAGCGTCTGGCGCTGGTCAACATTCCCCAACCATTACGCGGCATTCCGATTGCCTTCATTTGTACGGGGCTTATGGCCCTGGCCTTTTTCGGGTTTTCAGGGATGGTGCAATAAACTATGCGACACGTCATTTCCCTCCTTGTAGAAAATAAAGTCGGCGTCCTTGCCCGCATAACCGGGCTCATCAGCGGAAGAGGATTCAATATCGACAGCCTCGCTGTTGGGGAGACGGAAAATCCGGCCCTTTCACGGATGACCATTGTCGTCAGGGGCGATGATGCCATCCTGGAGCAGGTCAGAAAACAATTAGGAAAGATTATTGATGTAATCAAAGTAATCGACTTCAGTGGTGAAGAATTTGTCGAACGGGACTTAATGCTGCTCAAGGTCAATGTACCGGCCGGAAAACGCGGAGAAATCATCGAAATCGTGGAAATTTTCAGGGGAAAGATCATTGACGTGAGCCCGCGGGATCTGGTCATTGAGCTTGCCGGAGTTGAAGATAAACTCGAAGCGATGGTAAATTTGTTAAGACCCTATGGAATCAAAGAATTAGTGAGGACGGGAAGTATTGCTATTGGTCGTGGCGCAAAGTAAAAATTTTGAAAGGGAAAAGGGAAAGAGGACATGCTAAAAATTTACTATGAAAAAGATGCAGACGTCAATATTCTAAAAGGAAAAAGATTGCCGTGATCGGATATGGCAGCCAGGGACATGCGCAGGCGCAAAACCTCAAAGAATCGGGTATGGACGTGATTGTATCTACAAGAGCCGGCACACCAAATTATCAGCTGGCCACCAAACACGGATTCAAACCAGTTTCCGTGGATGAAGCGGCGCAAAAAGGAGATTTTATTCAGATACTCATGCCGGATGAAACTCAGAGAGCTGTCTATGAAGCGCAAATCAAACCGCATCTGAAAGAAGGAAAAACACTGTGTTTTTCACACGGGTTCAATATACATTTCGGACAAATTGTGCCTCCGAATAACATCGATGTTATTATGGTGGCGCCCAAAGGACCAGGACATCTTGTCCGCAGCGAATTTGAAAAGGGCGGCGGCGTTCCTTGTCTCATGGCTATTCACCAGGACGCCACAGGAAAGGCCAGGGAAAAGGCCATGGCCTATGCGCATGGAATTGGCGGCACACGGGCCGGCGTGATGGAAACCACCTTTGCCGAAGAAACAGAAACAGACCTCTTTGGAGAACAGGCAGTGCTCTGCGGCGGGGCAGCGGCGCTCGTCAAGGCCGGGTTTGAAACGCTGGTAGAGGCTGGATACCAACCTGAACTCGCCTATTTTGAATGCATGCACGAACTGAAACTGATCGTAGACCTTTTTTATCAGGGCGGTCTCAGTTATATGCGGTATTCGATCAGCAATACCGCCGAATACGGAGACCTGACCCGAGGTCCGCGCATTGTAACGGAAGAAACAAAAAAGGAAATGAAGCGGATATTGTCAGAAATACAGAGCGGAAAATTTGCCAAAGAGTGGATATTAGAAAACCAGGCCGGGAGACCTGTTTTCAACGCTTTAGAGAAAAAGGACAGAGGACACCTCATCGAAAAAGTCGGCAGGGAACTGAGAAAGATGATGAAATGGATTAATGCAAAAGAGGTATAACAACGCTCAGACATAAACACATCATCAGGCGCCTTCGACAAGCCGGGCGTTTGCAGAATCTGTGATCAGGATTATGTCCACGCTCAACTCATATCGCCGTTCTGTCATTCGTCTTCGCCCGGCGACAGGCCGGGATGTTGCGGCAATACTCGAACTTGAAATAGCCTGCTTTTCCCGCACAGAAGAGATGTTCGGCCGCCGGCAGTTGCGGGGCCTGATCGTAAATCCCCGCGCAATTGTGGTGGTTGCAGAGAGTAAAGATCGGATACTGGGGTGGTCTGCTGGGTTGATGCGCCGCCACCGGGGGCGCTATTCCGGCCGACTATATGCAATAGCCGTGCATCCTGACGCACAGGGCAAGCGCATCGGGCAGAGGCTAATCGGTCATATTCTTCATTCGCTCGCCGTGCGTGGCGCCCAACGGATTTTTCTGGAAGTCCATACGAAGAACCAGAAAGCCATAAACCTTTATCACAAATTTGGCTTCACGGATCAGCGACATCTGGCTCATTATTATGGCCAGGGGCATCACGGCTTACGCATGATGCGCCAGATGCAACGCCCCATCAGCCAAAAATAAATCAATACAAATAGGAAGAGCTTTTTGTCCGTCCCGTCTGGCGCCAATTGGAAAAGGGTGTTTCTCTCCTTTTAGCTCGCCTGGGATTGTGGCTTTCCGGACAACCACCAGCCAGGGTTTATGCCGCTGAACAAAACAGACTGTAGCGCTGACCTTTTCAGATGACCCCTTGTATTTACTGGCTCAGCAGCTTATCTACCCCTCGGATTGCGAAGGTCGGGTTAGGCAGGTTTGCACTGATTTTTCAAAGAATTAGTGTCGTGAAAAGACTAATTTATGAGGGGTGTCTGTGCGGTATGGCCGCACAGGCACCCCTCGCCATGCTATCCCCTTTTACACCTTTTCACTCTGACTTCTCTCAGGTATCACTACCGCCGTGCCTTCTTTGAATGGCGTGCCGCATTATCCCCCTCCCTCACCCTCACCTTTTCAGGGCCATGCATAGCGCTTGCGCCGTTGTAATCTACATCCTCCAGTTTGTAGTAGAAGGTGCCTTTGCCTGGAGTATCAACGAAACTATAGTTCGCCCCTGACACAGCATTACCCCTGGCTGGAATAAGCGTGTCATTGATTTTGGCATAATCGCCGTCCTCTGACTTTGCCCGGTACAGGTTAAAGCCGGCGTTGTCAACCTCCGTGGCCGTTTCCCAAAATAGGGTGGCAGCGCCTTTATCTACCGTTGCCTCGAAAGATGCCAGTTCGATGGCAGTGGTTGCTGCTGAAAGATTACCGTCCAGCTTCGAGATAAAAAAATCCCTATAACCATTAAAAGAGGTATCATAAGCCACTTGGGTGGTTGGAAAGTCTGGTGACATAGTAAATCCCATTACATATACATTTCCGCTGGTGTCCAAGGCGAGTGATTGACCCGTCTCATAATAATATCCGCCCAGGAAGGTGGAGGCAAGCAGGGTCGTTAATCCACCGTTC